>NZ_CP121122.1 GCF_029581415.1 Thiomicrospira sp. R3
AAGTGCGGCAAAAATTCGGGATGAAAGCTTGCTTTCACTGTGCCAGCGCCATCTTCGTATTCCGCTTTAAACATGAGCGGTCGTTTTACGCGCTTCGTACCTTCGCGTGTCTCGATAATCTTTGTTTGCAGCGCGTCTACGGTCTTTTCTAAGTCGCGGTAGGCGATCTTTTTTGAAATACCCGTCGCTTCTGCATACTCAAGCGCCGTGAGCGTTATGTCTATCGTCTGGTAGATGTTTAGCTTCATACCGTTGGGGTTTAGCTTGCTGATCATCAGTTCGACAACGCGCAGTTCTACAAGCTTAAAGGGGTTCTTCGCCCTTGCTAGAAAGTTACTTTTAACAATCCGGTTATCTACCAGTTCATGCCTGATGTCCTGCTCAACTTCTTCATGCCTTTGCGTTGTCGCTTTAAGCATGTTTTTTTCAACGATTTGTTGCGCCGTAAGCTTTTTCATTTTTGCGCCCTCGACCTATGTGAGAAAAGAATACATAAACTTCTCTTTAATGTAAAAGAGAAGTTTATGTATTCTTTTCTCTTTATTACCATCAAAACTTCTCACTTACCATCAAAACTTCTCTTTAATACCATCAAAATTTCTCCTTTAACCATCAAAAAGTGGTTTTTAACTTTGTAACCCATTGATTTTAAAAGGTAAAAAAGCCCTGAAAACAAGAGAAAACAATGAAAATAAGGAAAACCTCGGTTTTTTTGGGCTTTTCAAGCCCGCTAGGAAGCCGCTTTGCGGCTTTAAAGAAAGGGGGAATTCTCCCCCTTTTGAAACCCCCTGCGTTCGCTACGCTCTCTTAGGCTTAGGCTTCGCCTTGCGCTAAAGGCGTGCCTTCGGCACTTCATGGCGCTATCGCGCCCTAGCTTGGCTTTTGAGAGCGCGATTAAGATTATTTTGGGCTTAGGTAGCGGGTGACGCGAAAAAACGTCGTGCGGGGCTTTAAAACCTTTTTGCTACGGCTTCGCCTAACTGGGGCTACGCCCCAGCCCCCTAAAACCCCGACAACTTGTCAAGCTCTGTGACGCGCAATTGGGCTTTTTTCTTGGCTTCGTTAAGGGTTCTTAACTCTTTTTTAGCTTGCGTTACACTGTAATTAAGGGTTTCTAACTCTTTTTTGACTTGCTCTACACGGTCACCTATCTCCTGCTCTGTACTCTTCGCTTCGGCCACCTGCCCTTGCATGCGGTCGAGGTCGGCCTTTATCACGCGCACTTGCGCTTTTTCAGCGGACACTTTTGAGGTATGACGGTAAACCGCCAGCAGAGGTGCGGCGAGGATGAAGAGCGCAAGTGCGATAGCGAGCGCCGATCTCAGAAAGTACGCGACTTCGAAAACGGGGCTTGTCCGGTAGCCAGCCGCATAAGCCTCCACTCCCGCCTCTGCGGCGGCGTAGTCACAGAAAGCGATCGCTAAAATACCGAGATCGTGAAACTTGTTACAGTGTAATAACATCGCCACATCGCGGCTTTTTTGTGCGATTAGACTCTCTGCTTGATCTGCGATCTGCGCCTCAAGCCCTTCTATGTGCTTCTGTAGCGACTTTACATCGTACGGGCACTTATCCCCGCACCCGCTTAAAAAAATCGTTATGGCGGTATATAGAATTGCGATTTTTAGTGCTTTCATGAGCGAACCCCAGCCATTTTTGCGACGGCTTGCGACACTTTGACCGTGACTCCGGTAACTCCCGTATCGTTGATGGCTTTTTTGATCATCCTTTCCAGTGCTGGAGTGGGTACAAGGTAGGCGACTGTATTGACTTCTCCCGCATCAATCGCTTCAGCCGCGGCGTATAGCGCGTCATGCAGTGCCGTGCGTGTCTTTGGTGTCATTTCAACCTCAATGCCAAGCCTGCTTTCGGGGCTCTCAATGACACAGTCAAAAACTTTGCCGCGACTTCCGTCGCGGTACTCCCACTCGCTGGCGTACTTCGTGTAACCCTGACTTTTCATCATAAAAATAGCCGCGGCTTGGGCAGTCAGATCATGGCGCTTTGCGGCGCTGGTAGTGAGCGCACTCGTTTCTGTGAATGGCTTAGTGAATTTGCGTTGTGGCTGAGCCATCGAAAGCTTAAAAAGTCCGTCGGCTTTTAGCACGTATCCCACCCGAGATACATCCGTGGCGAGGGTAAAGCTTCGGATGTACCGCCCGTCCCAGCGACGCAGTGCGGCGCGGATCGCGGCGGCTTCCCCCTCTGTGCCTGAGTTACTTAGTAGGTTTACTAGGATCTGCTGGCTGGCATAGCGCCATCGGTAAAGCCAGTCGAGGATGGCCAAAAGCCGTAGCTCTCCCTTTTTGTTACCATGCGATTCTTTGGAAAGCTCGTGCAAAAAAGCGGGTGGAAAAGTCTTTATCTTCATCTGTGCATCCTTATTTAGGGGTAATCAGGAGGGTGCTCGGGTGCGAGTACCCTTACCTACTAGGTAAAGGAATACCGAAAATTTAAGGCCTTCGACCTACCCGCTAGGGCGGGCAGGCCTGCGCGGTTCGGCTGGACGCCGCTCCTTGCAAAGAGCCTTCAGCCCCGCTAGCGCGGGACTTGCGCAGGTTTCCCTGGACGGGAAAACCCTTGCCCTCCACCTCGCTGGGGCGAGGTTGCGCAGTGTGTACGCTGGACGCTCCCACCCTTTGCCCGCCGTCGTCTGCTGTCGCCGCCCAACCGCCTTTTCCGGACTCGCATGTGCATGCTCGGTCGCTCCGCGACTGCTGTACGCATCCGAAAACGCAGTTGGTCGGCGCCTAGGGCGCGACGGCGGCTGGGGCGTCGCGTGGGCGCTCCTACCTCTCGCACACCCATCGGTCGCGTGGGCGCTCCCTCAGTCACTGCGCGCTGGGGCGCTTGTGGTGCTCACAACTCCGACCGCTAGGGCGGTCTGCGCGCTAGGGCTTGCCAGGCGCACGCTAGGGCGTGCTTGCTTCGCGGCTGGACGCCGCTGCGCGCTGACGCTTGCAAAGCGCCAAGCAGGAGCCAAAGCTTGTTACCGTAAAATCGTTTCCTGAAGGACAATCCGCGCATGCGCGGAAAAAAACCTCAACTATTCCGACACCACATACCAACGACCCCTGATTCAAAGGTCCGAGACCCCCTGTGCCAACTTTTTAATTTCACTCTAAATTCCAAAAAACCCTTTACATATTAAGTTGTAACGATTAGCATAAACCTATGTTACACGGTAATGGATAAGGGGGTTTGACATGAAAGACGAGCACGACACGGTAACGAAAGAATTAAAAATCAAGCCAACGGCAAAAACCAATGCACAGCGCCAGCGCGAATATCGGGAGCGCGCACGCAAAGAGTTGTCACGCATCGATATGCGCATCGACTTTAGCGCAAACCGAGAACTTGAGGATATGGCGAAGTATTACACTGTAACGAAAAAGGAAATGCTTGAAAAGCTAATCAAACAGGCGCATGAAGCTTGGCTTGACGAAATAGGCACGCAGGCTTATGGCGAATGGGTGAGGAAAAAGAATGGGGTTTAATATATGTATTTTATGTGTATAATTAAATTATGAATATAGAATATGATGAGCGAAAAGCTCAAACCAACGTTCAAAAACATGGCGTTTCTTTTGAAGAAGCGCAAACGGCTTTGTATGATCCGTTTGCGCTTGTGTTGGAGGATGGGGAAACGATTGATGAAGAGCGGTTTTTACTTGTCGGTAGAAGTGAAAAAAGCCGTGTTTTGCTTGTCGTTTATGCTTATCGGCAAGAAGATATTATTCGAATTATTTCGGCAAGAAAAGCGACAAATAGGGAGAAGGTGGAATATGAAAAAGGAATATGATTTTAGCAATGCAAAACGGGCAACCGAGGTGCCACATCTAAATAAGTTACGTGCTGAAAGCCAAAAAAAACGCATCACAATCTATCTTGATGAGGATATTGTTTCGGGCTTTAAGTTAAAGGCTTTGGAGGTTGGAACTGGGTATCAAACTGAAATCAATCGAGTGCTTAAACAATATTTGAGATCAGGAGGCGCAAGCTTAGAAGAGGTCGTTAGAATGGCTGTCAGGGAAGAGTTGGCACATGCCAAAAGCTGAGGTGTGATGTATGGCGATGAAAGACGAGCACGACACGGTAACGAAAGAATTAAAAATCAAGCCAACGGCAAAAACCGATGCACAGCGCCAGCGCGAATATCGGGAGCGCGCACGCAAAGAGTTGTCACGCATCGATATGCGCATCGACTTTAGCGCAAACCGAGAACTTGAGGATATGGCGAAGTATTACACTGTAACGAAAAAGGAAATGCTTGAAAAGCTAATCAAACAGGCGCATGAAGCTTGGCTTGACGAAATAGGCACGCAGGCTTATGGCGAATGGGTTAAAAAAAAGAATGGTGTGTAGTTGATTTTTAAGTGTACAATGTTACATGAAACTAATTTTACAGGAGGTAGGTATGGCTGGCGTTACTCAACGTGTTCAAAAACACCGAAGCGAATTGAGAGCCGCAGGTTTTCGACCTGTGCAGATATGGGTTCCTGATACTCGAAGAGAAGCATTTAAAGAAGAATGCAGGAAACAATCCCTTTCTTTGCGGAATGACCCGCAGGAGCGCGAAATTCTCGATTTTATCGAATCCGTTCAGGATTTTTCGGGATGGGAAGCATGAGGGGGGATGTGGTGACCATTGCGCCTGCTGGTGATTATGGAAAGCCACGCCCAGCCGTTGTGATTCAGTCGGACTTGTTCAGTGAACACCCTTCTGTGGTGCTTTTGCCGCTGACGTCTGATATACGCGAGAATGTGTCTAATTTTCGTATTAATCTTGAACCTAATAACGAAAATAAATTGAACAAGGTGTCGCAAATCATGGTGGATAAGCCGTACACGGCGCCGGCTGAGAAAGTTGGAAAAGCTTTTGGGCGTGTCGATGAGCGCACTTTGAGGGAAATTGACAGAGTGTTAACCGTTTTTTTGGGAATTGCTTAATTACAGTGTAAAGAGGTGAGGATGGAGCTAGCGAATCCGTTTAAGAATGTTTTGGCTGAGATGCAGGCCAAAGCCGAAGCAAAACAAGCAAGGAGCAAAACGCTTGAAGCGGAGCAAGAGCCAAAATTTGCTCCTGCTAAGATTGTACAGTTGCCTTTGTGGCCAAACGAAGCGCGGGGCGTGCCTAACGCCGTTTTACGGTCTGCCCTTTTTGGGGCGATTAGGCGAGGTAAACGCGCATATCAGGACGCCGTAATTAAAGCCAGTGTTGATGGCGTGACGGTTGTACATACAGGGCCACAGCTTGACCAAGCAGATTTAGACGTTTGGGAGGAGTGTTTGCAGTTAGCAAAGACGGACGGCTTGGGTGTTGAGATACATTTTTCGGGGCACGGTTTTTTAAAGGCTATCGGCAGAAGTACAGGCAAAAGCCAGCACGACTGGCTTAAATCCGCGCTTAGACGGTTGATGACATCGCTTGTAGAGGTACAAGACGGTAAGCGTGCGTATGCAGGACAGTTAATACACGACTGGTATCGTGACGATGAAACAGGGCATCACGTTATTAAGTTAAACCCACAGGTTGCAAAGCTTTACGGATCGGACGGCTGGACGGCTATCGAAAAGCAAGAAAGGCAAGCGTTAAAAGGCCTGCCCTTGGCGCAATGGTTACACGGCTTTTACAGCACGCATGCAAGCCCTTATCCGTACAAGGTCGAGACCCTGCATAAGCTTTGCGGGAGCGAAACTGGCGAGATGCGCAATTTCAAACAGACGCTTAAAAATGCACTGGAAGCGGTTTGCGAGGCTACAGGCTGGGATTTTGAGATAGATGACCAAAACCTCGTACACCTCAAAAAGCTTGCCATAGGCACGCAAAAAAGACATCTAGCACGCAAGGCTAAAAAGGCACGGCATAGCAAACACTAAAATATACCGTTCTGACGGGTAGGTTATACCGTTCTGACGGGTAGGTTATACCGTTCTGACGGGTAGGTTATACCTAAAAAAAATAGGCCTCTAGCCCTTTATTCATGCGGGTTTCAGCGTTTTGCAAAAAACGTGCTAATCTTCTTTTAATCTTTTAATAATCCACGCGCGAAAAAATCGCGCACTAGGAAGCCGCATCAAAAATAAAAATGATACTTTTAACCGCCAAAATGATACTTTTAACCTTGTAACCTAATGATTTTAAAGGCGAATTCGGCCCTAGAAACAAGGGGAAACAATAGAAATAGGAAAACCTTACGGTTTTGCGCGAAAAATCGCGCACTACGGACTTCTCAAACCCCCAAGGCAAAAAAGCACGGCATAGCACCAGCGCAAGCACGGCATAGCACCAGCGCAAGCACGGCATAGCACCAGCGCAAGCACGGCATAGCACCAGCGCAAGCACGGCATAGCACCAGCGCAAGCACGGCATAGCACCAGCGCAAGCACGGCATAGCACCAGCGCAAGCACGAAAAAAAATAGGCCTCCAGCCCTTTATTCATGCGGGTTTCAGCGTTTTGCAAAAAACGTGCTAATCTTCTTTTAATCTTTTTATAATCCAAGCGCGCGAAAAAATTTCGCACGCTTCGGGCTTTTCAAGCCCGCTAGGAAGCCGCTTTGCGGCTTTAAAGAAAGGGGAACTCTCCCCTTTTGAAACCCCCTGCGTTCGCTACGCTCTCTTAGGCTTAGGCTTCGCCTTGCGCTAAAGGCGTGCCTTCGGCACTTCATGGCGCTATCGCGCCCTAGCTTGGCTTTTGAGAGCGCGATTAAGATTATTTTGGGCTTAGGTAGCGGGTGACGCGAAAAAACGTCGTGCGGGGCTTTAAAACCTTTTTGCTACGGCTTCGCCTAACTGGGGCTACGCCCCAGCCCCCTAAAACCCCGACAACTTGTCAAGCTCTGTGACGCGCAATTGGGCTTTTTTCTTGGCTTCGTTAAGGGTTCTTAACTCTTTTTTAGCTTGCGTTACACTGTAATTAAGGGTTTCTAACTCTTTTTTGACTTGCTCTACACGGTCACCTATCTCCTGCTCTGTACTCTTCGCTTCGGCCACCTGCCCTTGCATGCGGTCGAGGTCGGCCTTTATCACGCGCACTTGCGCTTTTTCAGCGGACACTTTTGAGGTATGACGGTAAACCGCCAGCAGAGGTGCGGCGAGGATGAAGCTTGGCTTGACGAAATAGGCACGCAGGCTTATGGCGAATGGGTTAAAAAAAAGAATGGTGTATAATCGCAGGTCTGGGTATTAGTGAAATAGTGCGCCCAAAAGGCTTTTGGCGGTAGTCGCCGGAAGCAGGAGACCACACCTGTTTTGATGTGGCCTTCAGGAGAAGATTATGAGAGCACTCGCAATGCTAATTCTCATAACCCTTGTGATCTTATTGTACTCACCGCAAGCTTTTTAGCAAGCGTTTGAGCTTTAGGGTTTAACAAGGTGGCGGTCTTTATGGCCGCCCTCCATCTAACTCAAGCTTTTTCTGCTCATCTTTAAAAAACTGATTCATATCTGTTCTCGTTTTAAACTTTTTTATAATGTGGTCTTCAAATCTCATTGTGATAGCATCTAAAACATCAACGCCTTCGAAGCGGAAGTAAAGCAAAATATATTCACCTTGAATATTTTTATAGGCTTTGTACTCTGACCCAATAGGTGATTTTCTCTCCATGTTTGCAATAAGGTTTTCTTCTTCATTTGTCAATTTCCGCTTGTAACCCATTACAACCCCTGTTTAACTCAAATTAAGTTGTTGTTGCTGCTTCTTCACGATTTTGAAGTCTAGTCGGTTAAACGCTCGTCCTTTCTTTTTCATGCCAACCGTTACCGTGTAATCAGTCTTTTCTTCGATTTCAGCGATTGAGTTTTCAATTACACGTCTGACGTTAATAAATCGATAACTTTCGGGTATGCAAAGGCGCTCTCTAAATTCTTCAACGCTCAAAATTAATACAGGCTCTCGTTGTGATTTAACGCTCATGCACATTTCATAAATCCGCCAGGTGTACTCACTTTTGAACTTGAGAACATCTTCAAGAAAATACTGCGTGAACTGCTGTCTTAAATTGATCAAGTGCGGCAAAAATTCGGGATGAAAGCTTGCTTTCACTGTGCCAGCGCCATCTTCGTATTCCGCTTTAAACATGAGCGGTCGTTTTACGCGCTTCGTACCTTCGCGTGTCTCGATAATCTTTGTTTGCAGCGCGTCTACGGTCTTTTCTAAGTCGCGGTAGGCGATCTTTTTTGAAATACCCGTCGCTTCTGCATACTCAAGCGCCGTGAGCGTTATGTCTATCGTCTGGTAGATGTTTAGCTTCATACCGTTGGGGTTTAGCTTGCTGATCATCAGTTCGACAACGCGCAGTTCTACAAGCTTAAAGGGGTTCTTCGCCCTTGCTAGAAAGTTACTTTTAACAATCCGGTTATCTACCAGTTCATGCCTGATGTCCTGCTCAACTTCTTCATGCCTTTGCGTTGTCGCTTTAAGCATGTTTTTTTCAACGATTTGTTGCGCCGTAAGCTTTTTCATTTTTGCGCCCTCGACCTATGTGAGAAAAGAATACATAAACTTCTCTTTAATGTAAAAGAGAAGTTTATGTATTCTTTTCTCTTTATTACCATCAAAACTTCTCACTTACCATCAAAACTTCTCTTTAATACCATCAAAATTTCTCCTTTAACCATCAAAAAGTGGTTTTTAACTTTGTAACCCATTGATTTTAAAAGGTAAAAAAGCCCTGAAAACAAGAGAAAACAATGAAAATAAGGAAAACCTCGGTTTTTTTGGGCTTTTCAAGCCCGCTAGGAAGCCGCTTTGCGGCTTTAAAGAAAGGGGAACTCTCCCCTTTTGAAACCCCCTGCGTTCGCTACGCTCTCTTAGGCTTAGGCTTCGCCTTGCGCTAAAGGCGTGCCTTCGGCACTTCATGGCGCTATCGCGCCCTAGCTTGGCTTTTGAGAGCGCGATTAAGATTATTTTGGGCTTAGGTAGCGGGTGACGCGAAAAAACGTCGTGCGGGGCTTTAAAACCTTTTTGCTACGGCTTCGCCTAACTGGGGCTACGCCCAGCCCCTAAAACCCCGACAACTTGTCAAGCTCTGTGACGCGCAATTGGGCTTTTTTCTTGGCTTCGTTAAGGGTTCTTAACTCTTTTTAGCTTGCGTTACACTGTAATTAAGGGTTTCTAACTCTTTTTTGACTTGCTCTACACGGTCACCTATCTCCTGCTCTGTACTCTTCGCTTCGGCCACCTGCCCTTGCATGCGGTCGAGGTCGGCCTTTATCACGCGCACTTGCGCTTTTTCAGCGGACACTTTTGAGGTATGACGGTAAACCGCCAGCAGAGGTGCGGCGAGGATGAAGAGCGCAAGTGCGATAGCGAGCGCCGATCTCAGAAAGTACGCGACTTCGAAAACGGGGCTTGTCCGGTAGCCAGCCGCATAAGCCTCCACTCCCGCCTCTGCGGCGGCGTAGTCACAGAAAGCGATCGCTAAAATACCGAGATCGTGAAACTTGTTACAGTGTAATAACATCGCCACATCGCGGCTTTTTTGTGCGATTAGACTCTCTGCTTGATCTGCGATCTGCGCCTCAAGCCCTTCTATGTGCTTCTGTAGCGACTTTACATCGTACGGGCACTTATCCCCGCACCCGCTTAAAAAAATCGTTATGGCGGTATATAGAATTGCGATTTTTAGTGCTTTCATGAGCGAACCCCAGCCATTTTTGCGACGGCTTGCGACACTTTGACCGTGACTCCGGTAACTCCCGTATCGTTGATGGCTTTTTTGATCATCCTTTCCAGTGCTGGAGTGGGTACAAGGTAGGCGACTGTATTGACTTCTCCCGCATCAATCGCTTCAGCCGCGGCGTATAGCGCGTCATGCAGTGCCGTGCGTGTCTTTGGTGTCATTTCAACCTCAATGCCAAGCCTGCTTTCGGGGCTCTCAATGACACAGTCAAAAACTTTGCCGCGACTTCCGTCGCGGTACTCCCACTCGCTGGCGTACTTCGTGTAACCCTGACTTTTCATCATAAAAATAGCCGCGGCTTGGGCAGTCAGATCATGGCGCTTTGCGGCGCTGGTAGTGAGCGCACTCGTTTCTGTGAATGGCTTAGTGAATTTGCGTTGTGGCTGAGCCATCGAAAGCTTAAAAAGTCCGTCGGCTTTTAGCACGTATCCCACCCGAGATACATCCGTGGCGAGGGTAAAGCTTCGGATGTACCGCCCGTCCCAGCGACGCAGTGCGGCGCGGATCGCGGCGGCTTCCCCCTCTCTGTGCCTGAGTTACTTAGTAGGTTTACTAGGATCTGCTGGCTGGCATAGCGCCATCGGTAAAGCCAGTCGAGGATGGCCAAAAGCCGTAGCTCTCCCTTTTTGTTACCATGCGATTCTTTGGAAAGCTCGTGCAAAAAAGCGGGTGGAAAAGTCTTTATCTTCATCTGTGCATCCTTATTTAGGGGTAATCAGGAGGGTGCTCGGGTGCGAGTACCCTTACCTACTAGGTAAAGGAATACCGAAAATTTAAGGCCTTCGACCTACCCGCTAGGGCGGGCAGGCCTGCGCGGTTCGGCTGGACGCCGCTCCTTGCAAAGAGCCTTCAGCCCCGCTAGCGCGGGACTTGCGCAGGTTTCCCTGGACGGGAAAACCCTTGCCCTCCACCTCGCTGGGGCGAGGTTGCGCAGTGTGTACGCTGGACGCTCCCACCCTTTGCCCGCCGTCGTCTGCTGTCGCCGCCCAACCGCCTTTTCCGGACTCGCATGTGCATGCTCGGTCGCTCCGCGACTGCTGTACGCATCCGAAAACGCAGTTGGTCGGCGCCTAGGGCGCGACGGCGGCTGGGGCGTCGCGTGGGCGCTCCTACCTCTCGCACACCCATCGGTCGCGTGGGCGCTCCCTCAGTCACTGCGCGCTGGGGCGCTTGTGGTGCTCACAACTCCGACCGCTAGGGCGGTCTGCGCGCTAGGGCTTGCCAGGCGCACGCTAGGGCGTGCTTGCTTCGCGGCTGGACGCCGCTGCGCGCTGACGCTTGCAAAGCGCCAAGCAGGAGCCAAAGCTTGTTACCGTAAAATCGTTTCCTGAAGGACAATCCGCGCATGCGCGGAAAAAAACCTCAACTATTCCGACACCACATACCAACGACCCCTGATTCAAAGGTCCGAGACCCCCTGTGCCAACTTTTTAATTTCACTCTAAATTCCAAAAAACCCTTTACATATTAAGTTGTAACGATTAGCATAAACCTATGTTACACGGTAATGGATAAGGGGGTTTGACATGAAAGACGAGCACGACACGGTAACGAAAGAATTAAAAATCAAGCCAACGGCAAAAACCAATGCACAGCGCCAGCGCGAATATCGGGAGCGCGCACGCAAAGAGTTGTCACGCATCGATATGCGCATCGACTTTAGCGCAAACCGAGAACTTGAGGATATGGCGAAGTATTACACTGTAACGAAAAAGGAAATGCTTGAAAAGCTAATCAAACAGGCGCATGAAGCTTGGCTTGACGAAATAGGCACGCAGGCTTATGGCGAATGGGTGAGGAAAAAGAATGGGGTTTAATATATGTATTTTATGTGTATAATTAAATTATGAATATAGAATATGATGAGCGAAAAGCTCAAACCAACGTTCAAAAACATGGCGTTTCTTTTGAAGAAGCGCAAACGGCTTTGTATGATCCGTTTGCGCTTGTGTTGGAGGATGGGGAAACGATTGATGAAGAGCGGTTTTTACTTGTCGGTAGAAGTGAAAAAAGCCGTGTTTTGCTTGTCGTTTATGCTTATCGGCAAGAAGATATTATTCGAATTATTTCGGCAAGAAAAGCGACAAATAGGGAGAAGGTGGAATATGAAAAAGGAATATGATTTTAGCAATGCAAAACGGGCAACCGAGGTGCCACATCTAAATAAGTTACGTGCTGAAAGCCAAAAAAAACGCATCACAATCTATCTTGATGAGGATATTGTTTCGGGCTTTAAGTTAAAGGCTTTGGAGGTTGGAACTGGGTATCAAACTGAAATCAATCGAGTGCTTAAACAATATTTGAGATCAGGAGGCGCAAGCTTAGAAGAGGTCGTTAGAATGGCTGTCAGGGAAGAGTTGGCACATGCCAAAAGCTGAGGTGTGATGTATGGCGATGAAAGACGAGCACGACACGGTAACGAAAGAATTAAAAATCAAGCCAACGGCAAAAACCAATGCACAGCGCCAGCGCGAATATCGGGAGCGCGCACGCAAAGAGTTGTCACGCATCGATATGCGCATCGACTTTAGCGCAAACCGAGAACTTGAGGATATGGCGAAGTATTACACTGTAACGAAAAAGGAAATGCTTGAAAAGCTAATCAAACAGGCGCATGAAGCTTGGCTTGACGAAATAGGCACGCAGGCTTATGGCGAATGGGTTAAAAAAAAGAATGGTGTGTAGTTGATTTTTAAGTGTACAATGTTACATGAAACTAATTTTACAGGAGGTAGGTATGGCTGGCGTTACTCAACGTGTTCAAAAACACCGAAGCGAATTGAGAGCCGCAGGTTTTCGACCTGTGCAGATATGGGTTCCTGATACTCGAAGAGAAGCATTTAAAGAAGAATGCAGGAAACAATCCCTTTCTTTGCGGAATGACCCGCAGGAGCGCGAAATTCTCGATTTTATCGAATCCGTTCAGGATTTTTCGGGATGGGAAGCATGAGGGGGGATGTGGTGACCATTGCGCCTGCTGGTGATTATGGAAAGCCACGCCCAGCCGTTGTGATTCAGTCGGACTTGTTCAGTGAACACCCTTCTGTGGTGCTTTTGCCGCTGACGTCTGATATACGCGAGAATGTGTCTAATTTTCGTATTAATCTTGAACCTAATAACGAAAATAAATTGAACAAGGTGTCGCAAATCATGGTGGATAAGCCGTACACGGCGCCGGCTGAGAAAGTTGGAAAAGCTTTTGGGCGTGTCGATGAGCGCACTTTGAGGGAAATTGACAGAGTGTTAACCGTTTTTTTGGGAATTGCTTAATTACAGTGTAAAGAGGTGAGGATGGAGCTAGCGAATCCGTTTAAGAATGTTTTGGCTGAGATGCAGGCCAAAGCCGAAGCAAAACAAGCAAGGAGCAAAACGCTTGAAGCGGAGCAAGAGCCAAAATTTGCTCCTGCTAAGATTGTACAGTTGCCTTTGTGGCCAAACGAAGCGCGGGGCGTGCCTAACGCCGTTTTACGGTCTGCCCTTTTTGGGGCGATTAGGCGAGGTAAACGCGCATATCAGGACGCCGTAATTAAAGCCAGTGTTGATGGCGTGACGGTTGTACATACAGGGCCACAGCTTGACCAAGCAGATTTAGACGTTTGGGAGGAGTGTTTGCAGTTAGCAAAGACGGACGGCTTGGGTGTTGAGATACATTTTTCGGGGCACGGTTTTTTAAAGGCTATCGGCAGAAGTACAGGCAAAAGCCAGCACGACTGGCTTAAATCCGCGCTTAGACGGTTGATGACATCGCTTGTAGAGGTACAAGACGGTAAGCGTGCGTATGCAGGACAGTTAATACACGACTGGTATCGTGACGATGAAACAGGGCATCACGTTATTAAGTTAAACCCACAGGTTGCAAAGCTTTACGGATCGGACGGCTGGACGGCTATCGAAAAGCAAGAAAGGCAAGCGTTAAAAGGCCTGCCCTTGGCGCAATGGTTACACGGCTTTTACAGCACGCATGCAAGCCCTTATCCGTACAAGGTCGAGACCCTGCATAAGCTTTGCGGGAGCGAAACTGGCGAGATGCGCAATTTCAAACAGACGCTTAAAAATGCACTGGAAGCGGTTTGCGAGGCTACAGGCTGGGATTTTGAGATAGATGACCAAAACCTCGTACACCTCAAAAAGCTTGCCATAGGCACGCAAAAAAGACATCTAGCACGCAAGGCTAAAAAGGCACGGCATAGCAAACACTAAAATATACCGTTCTGACGGGTAGGTTATACCGTTCTGACGGGTAGGTTATACCGTTCTGACGGGTAGGTTATACCTAAAAAAAATAGGCCTCTAGCCCTTTATTCATGCGGGTTTCAGCGTTTTGCAAAAAACGTGCTAATCTTCTTTTAATCTTTTAATAATCCACGCGCGAAAAAATCGCGCACTAGGAAGCCGCATCAAAAATAAAAATGATACTTTTAACCGCCAAAATGATACTTTTAACCTTGTAACCTAATGATTTTAAAGGCGAATTCGGCCCTAGAAACAAGGGGAAACAATAGAAATAGGAAAACCTTACGGTTTTGCGCGAAAAAATCGCGCACTACGGACTTCTCAAACCCCCAAGGCAAAAAAGCACGGCATAGCACCAGCGCAAGCACGGCATAGCACCAGCGCAAGCACGGCATAGCACCAGCGCAAGCACGGCATAGCACCAGCGCAAGCACGGCATAGCACCAGCGCAAGCACGGCATAGCACCAGCGCAAGCACGGCATAGCACCAGCGCAAGCACGAAAAAAAATAGGCCTCCAGCCCTTTATTCATGCGGGTTTCAGCGTTTTGCAAAAAACGTGCTAATCTTCTTTTAATCTTTTTATAATCCAAGCGCGCGAAAAAATTTCGCACGCTTCGGGCTTTTCAAGCCCGCTAGGAAGCCGCTTTGCGGCTTTAAAGAAAGGGGGAATTCTCCCCCTTTTGAAACCCCCTGCGTTCGCTACGCTCTCTTAGGCTTAGGCTTCGCCTTGCGCTAAAGGCGTGCCTTCGGCACTTCATGGCGCTATCGCGCCCTAGCTTGGCTTTTGAGAGCGCGATTAAGATTATTTTGGGCTTAGGTAGCGGGTGACGCGAAAAAACGTCGTGCGGGGCTTTAAAACCTTTTTGCTACGGCTTCGCCTAACTGGGGCTACGCCCCAGCCCCCTAAAACCCCGACAACTTGTCAAGCTCTGTGACGCGCAATTGGGCTTTTTTCTTGGCTTCGTTAAGGGTTCTTAACTCTTTTTTAGCTTGCGTTACACTGTAATTAAGGGTTTCTAACTCTTTTTTGACTTGCTCTACACGGTCACCTATCTCCTGCTCTGTACTCTTCGCTTCGGCCACCTGCCCTTGCATGCGGTCGAGGTCGGCCTTTATCACGCGCACTTGCGCTTTTTCAGCGGACACTTTTGAGGTATGACGGTAAACCGCCAGCAGAGGTGCGGCGAGGATGAAGCTTGGCTTGACGAAATAGGCACGCAGGCTTATGGCGAATGGGTTAAAAAAAAGAATGGTGTATAATCGCAGGTCTGGGTATTAGTGAAATAGTGCGCCCAAAAGGCTTTTGGCGGTAGTCGCCGGAAGCAGGAGACCACACCTGTTTTGATGTGGCCTTCAGGAGAAGATTATGAGAGCACTCGCAATGCTAATTCTCATAACCCTTGTGATCTTATTGTACTCACCGCAAGCTTTTTAGCAAGCGTTTGAGCTTTAGGGTTTAACAAGGTGGCGGTCTTTATGGCCGCCCTCCATCTAACTCAAGCTTTTTCTGCTCATCTTTAAAAAACTGATTCATATCTGTTCTCGTTTTAAACTTTTTTATAATGTGGTCTTCAAATCTCATTGTGATAGCATCTAAAACATCAACGCCTTCGAAGCGGAAGTAAAGCAAAATATATTCACCTTGAATATTTTTATAGGCTTTGTACTCTGACCCAATAGGTGATTTTCTCTCCATGTTTGCAATAAGGTTTTCTTCTTCATTTGTCAATTTCCGCTTGTAACCCATTACAACCCCTGTTTAACTCAAATTAAGTTGTTGTTGCTGCTTCTTCACGATTTTGAAGTCTAGTCGGTTAAACGCTCGTCCTTTCTTTTTCATGCCAACCGTTACCGTGTAATCAGTCTTTTCTTCGATTTCAGCGATTGAGTTTTCAATTACACGTCTGACGTTAATAAATCGATAACTTTCGGGTATGCAAAGGCGCTCTCTAAATTCTTCAACGCTCAAAATTAATACAGGCTCTCGTTGTGATTTAACGCTCATGCACATTTCATAAATCCGCCAGGTGTACTCACTTTTGAACTTGAGAACATCTTCAAGAAAATACTGCGTGAACTGCTGTCTTAAATTGATC